>NZ_JAGKSR010000003.1 GCF_017939615.1 Microbacterium sp. BLY | reverse complement strand
TAAGATAGAGAAGTTGCCCTGCGGGCCTGGCTGTGATGGCTGGGTCGTGGGAGCATCCGATCCTTGAGAACTCAACAGCGTGCACTTGTCAAATGCCAAATTGTCCTCGTCTAGCTTCGGCTGGGTGAGAATTCCTTTGGATCAAAGACCAGCCTCCTTGTGGGGTTGGCAACGGATGAAGTCAGCAATGAGTTCGTCTCTTTGGTCAGCATCAAACTCGCTGCGTTCCGGTTTTTCCCCGGTTCGTATGCATTTCTTTTTTACGGAGAGTTTGATCCTGGCTCAGGATGAACGCTGGCGGCGTGCTTAACACATGCAAGTCGAACGGTGAACACGGAGCTTGCTCTGTGGGATCAGTGGCGAACGGGTGAGTAACACGTGAGCAACCTGCCCCTGACTCTGGGATAAGCGCTGGAAACGGCGTCTAATACTGGATATGTGACGTGACCGCATGGTCTGCGTTTGGAAAGATTTTTCGGTTGGGGATGGGCTCGCGGCCTATCAGCTTGTTGGTGAGGTAATGGCTCACCAAGGCGTCGACGGGTAGCCGGCCTGAGAGGGTGACCGGCCACACTGGGACTGAGACACGGCCCAGACTCCTACGGGAGGCAGCAGTGGGGAATATTGCACAATGGGCGAAAGCCTGATGCAGCAACGCCGCGTGAGGGATGACGGCCTTCGGGTTGTAAACCTCTTTTAGCAGGGAAGAAGCGAAAGTGACGGTACCTGCAGAAAAAGCGCCGGCTAACTACGTGCCAGCAGCCGCGGTAATACGTAGGGCGCAAGCGTTATCCGGAATTATTGGGCGTAAAGAGCTCGTAGGCGGTTTGTCGCGTCTGCTGTGAAATCCCGAGGCTCAACCTCGGGCCTGCAGTGGGTACGGGCAGACTAGAGTGCGGTAGGGGAGATTGGAATTCCTGGTGTAGCGGTGGAATGCGCAGATATCAGGAGGAACACCGATGGCGAAGGCAGATCTCTGGGCCGTAACTGACGCTGAGGAGCGAAAGGGTGGGGAGCAAACAGGCTTAGATACCCTGGTAGTCCACCCCGTAAACGTTGGGAACTAGTTGTGGGGTCCATTCCACGGATTCCGTGACGCAGCTAACGCATTAAGTTCCCCGCCTGGGGAGTACGGCCGCAAGGCTAAAACTCAAAGGAATTGACGGGGACCCGCACAAGCGGCGGAGCATGCGGATTAATTCGATGCAACGCGAAGAACCTTACCAAGGCTTGACATATACGAGAACGGGCCAGAAATGGTCAACTCTTTGGACACTCGTAAACAGGTGGTGCATGGTTGTCGTCAGCTCGTGTCGTGAGATGTTGGGTTAAGTCCCGCAACGAGCGCAACCCTCGTTCTATGTTGCCAGCACGTAATGGTGGGAACTCATGGGATACTGCCGGGGTCAACTCGGAGGAAGGTGGGGATGACGTCAAATCATCATGCCCCTTATGTCTTGGGCTTCACGCATGCTACAATGGCCGGTACAAAGGGCTGCAATACCGTGAGGTGGAGCGAATCCCAAAAAGCCGGTCCCAGTTCGGATTGAGGTCTGCAACTCGACCTCATGAAGTCGGAGTCGCTAGTAATCGCAGATCAGCAACGCTGCGGTGAATACGTTCCCGGGTCTTGTACACACCGCCCGTCAAGTCATGAAAGTCGGTAACACCTGAAGCCGGTGGCCTAACCCTTGTGGAGGGAGCCGTCGAAGGTGGGATCGGTAATTAGGACTAAGTCGTAACAAGGTAGCCGTACCGGAAGGTGCGGCTGGATCACCTCCTTTCTAAGGAGCATCTGACATCTTCGGGTGTCCAGAACCCAGATCGAAGGCGTACGTTCTTCGCTGGGAGCTCATGGGTGGAACATTTGACATGGTGCGAGGGATGTTGTTCTTCTTCAGTACGCTGCTTCGGTGGTTGGAACGGGGAGGGTGGCGGATGTCGCACCTGCACGCTGTTGGGTCCTGAGGGACCGGATGCGGATCTTTCGGGATCTGGTCTGAACCTCTGGACCTCTTTCTGTTTGTCCTTGTGGGGGCAGGTGGATGGGGGTTCCGCCCGTACTTTGAGAACTACACAGTGGACGCGAGCATCTTGCAACTGGTCGTTGATCAGTTGCGCAAGATGATCTTAAAGATCATTAGTCAATTTCTGATTCAGTCTTCGGACTGGTCGGGTTTTTGATTCAAACTCATGTGATTTCAAGTCTTTAAGAGCAAACGGTGGATGCCTTGGCATCTGGAGCCGAAGAAGGACGTAGCAATCTGCGATAAGCCTCGGGGAACTGATAAGCAAGTTTTGATCCGAGGGTGTCCGAATGGGGAAACCCCGCTGGGCGGCGTGCCGACCTAGTGACTCCCGCCTGAATATATAGGGCGGGTAGAGGGAACGTGGGGAAGTGAAACATCTCAGTACCCACAGGAAGAGAAAGCAACCGCGATTCCGTTAGTAGTGGCGAGCGAAACCGGATCAGGCTAAACCGAGTGTGTGTGATATCCGGCAGGAGTTGCATATTCGGGGTTGTGGGACTCACCAGTCAGTTCTGCCGAGCTGGCGACGTTACAGAAGCGTATAGACGAACGGTCTTGAAAGGCCGGTCATAGAGGGTGCCAACCCCGTAGTCGAAATGCGTGTTCTGGCGTGGAGAGTATCCCAAGTAGCACGGGGCCCGTGAAATCCCGTGTGAATCTGTCAGGACCACCTGATAAGCCTAAATACTCCCAGATGACCGATAGCGGACAAGTACCGTGAGGGAAAGGTGAAAAGTACCCCGGGAGGGGAGTGAAATAGTACCTGAAACCGTTTGCTTACAAACCGTTGGAGCACCCCTGGTAGGTGTGACAGCGTGCCTTTTGAAGAATGAGCCTGCGAGTTAGCGATATGTGGCGAGGTTAACCCGTGTGGGGTAGCCGTAGCGAAAGCGAGTCTGAATAGGGCGATTCAGTCGCATGTCCTAGACCCGAAGCGAAGTGATCTATCCATGGCCAGGTTGAAGCGACGGTAAGACGTCGTGGAGGACCGAACCCACTTAGGTTGAAAACTGAGGGGATGAGCTGTGGATAGGGGTGAAAGGCCAATCAAACTTCGTGATAGCTGGTTCTCTCCGAAATGCATTTAGGTGCAGCGTTGCGTGTTTCTTGCCGGAGGTAGAGCTACTGGATGGCCGATGGGCCCTACAAGGTTACTGACGTCAGCCAAACTCCGAATGCCGGTAAGTGAGAGCGCAGCAGTGAGACTGTGGGGGATAAGCTTCATAGTCGAGAGGGAAACAACCCAGACCACCAACTAAGGTCCCAAAGCGCGTGCTAAGTGGGAAAGGATGTGGAGTTGCTCTGACAACCAGGAGGTTGGCTTAGAAGCAGCCACCCTTGAAAGAGTGCGTAATAGCTCACTGGTCAAGTGATTCCGCGCCGACAATGTAACGGGGCTCAAGCACGCCACCGAAGTTGTGGCATTGACATTATTGGTAGGCCTTCGTGGTCCAGCCGTGTTGATGGGTAGGAGAGCGTCGTGTGGCCAGCGAAGCGGCGGTGGAAACCAGCCGTGGAGGCTACACGAGTGAGAATGCAGGCATGAGTAGCGAATGACGTGTGAGAAACACGTCCTCCGAAAGACCAAGGGTTCCAGGGTCAAGCTAATCTTCCCTGGGTAAGTCGGGACCTAAGGCGAGGCCGACAGGCGTAGTCGATGGACAACGGGTTGATATTCCCGTACCGGCGAAGAACCGCCCAAGCTAATCCAGTGGTGCTAAACGTCCGAGCCTTCACATCGTCGCCTTCGGGTGACACCGTGGAGGGGAGCACGTGACCCCATGCTGGTGCGGTTAGCGTATTAACAGGTGTGACGCAGGAAGGTAGTCCAAGCCAGGCGATGGTTGTCCTGGTGCAAGTGCGTAGGCCGAGTCGTAGGCAAATCCGCGACTCATACAGGCTGAGACACGATGCGGATAAAAAGTGGATGATCCTATGCTGCCGAGAAAAGCATCGACGCGAGGTTCTAGCCGCCCGTACCCCAAACCGACTCAGGTGGTCAGGTAGAGAATACCAAGGAGATCGAGAGAATCGTGGTTAAGGAACTCGGCAAAATGCCCCCGTAACTTCGGGAGAAGGGGGGCCTTCGACGTATTAGGACTTGCTCCGAAAGCGTTTGGAGGCCGCAGAGACTAGTGGGTAGCGACTGTTTACTAAAAACACAGGTCCGTGCCAAGTCGCAAGACGATGTATACGGACTGACGCCTGCCCGGTGCTGGAAGGTTAAGAGGACCGGTTAGCCGCAAGGCGAAGCTGAGAATTTAAGCCCCAGTAAACGGCGGTGGTAACTATAACCATCCTAAGGTAGCGAAATTCCTTGTCGGGTAAGTTCCGACCTGCACGAATGGCGTAACGACTTCCCAACTGTCTCAACCGCGAACTCGGCGAAATTGCATTACGAGTAAAGATGCTCGTTACGCGCAGCAGGACGGAAAGACCCCGTGACCTTTACTACAGCTTGGTATTGGTGTTCGGTGTGGCTTGTGTAGGATAGGTGGGAGACTTTGAAGCGGTGACGCCAGTTACCGTGGAGTCATTGTTGAAATACCACTCTGGTCACTCTGGATATCTAACTTCGAACCGTAATCCGGTTCAGGGACAGTGCCTGGTGGGTAGTTTAACTGGGGCGGTTGCCTCCCAAAAAGTAACGGAGGCGCCCAAAGGTTCCCTCAACCTGGTTGGCAATCAGGTGGCGAGTGTAAGTGCACAAGGGAGCTTGACTGTGAGACTGACAGGTCGAGCAGGGACGAAAGTCGGGACTAGTGATCCGGCAGTGGCTTGTGGAAGCGCTGTCGCTCAACGGATAAAAGGTACCTCGGGGATAACAGGCTGATCTTGCCCAAGAGTCCATATCGACGGCATGGTTTGGCACCTCGATGTCGGCTCGTCGCATCCTGGGGCTGGAGTAGGTCCCAAGGGTTGGGCTGTTCGCCCATTAAAGCGGTACGCGAGCTGGGTTTAGAACGTCGTGAGACAGTTCGGTCCCTATCCGCTGCGCGCGTAGGAAGTTTGAGAGGATCTGACCCTAGTACGAGAGGACCGGGTTGGACGAACCTCTGGTGTGTCAGTTGTTCCGCCAGGAGCACCGCTGATTAGCTACGTTCGGGATGGATAACCGCTGAAAGCATCTAAGCGGGAAGCCGGCCTCAAGATGAGACTTCCATACCTTCGGGTGAGAGGCTCCCAGCCAGACTACTGGGTTGATAGGCCAGATGTGGAAGCACGGTAACGTGTGCAGCTGACTGGTACTAATAAGCCGATGACTTGATAACACACCGTTTGTTGGTGCTTGCGTCCACTGAGTGGTTCTCGATGTACGGTCGAGAACTACCTTCAACAATGATTCATCATTGCTTTAGGTTTGATTGAAACATCAATAGTGTTTCGGCGGCCATAGCGTGAGGGAAACGCCCGGTCACATTCCGAACCCGGAAGCTAAGCCTCACAGCGCCGATGGTACTGCAGGGGGGACCCTGTGGGAGAGTAGGACACCGCCGGACTCCTTTTAG